>NZ_CP167911.1:0-2500 GCF_041507355.1 Azospirillum sp. HJ39
AACCGCGCCGGGTTTTCTGGTGGCCATTTGTGTTGAGTCACGCCGCCATGGCGACGTCCTCGACTTGAACATAGTAGCGTGCTTCGGCCTCGGCGGGCGGGATATTGCCGATGGGTTCGAGGAGGCGCCGGTGGTTGAACCAGTCGCCCCATTCCAGGGTGGCGAACTCGACGGCCTCCAGAGTGCGCCAGGGTCCTCGTCTGCGGATCACCTCGGTCTTGTAGAGACCGTTGATGGTCTCGGCCAAGGCGTTGTCGTAGGAATCGCCGACGCTGCCCACGGAGGGCTCGACGCCGGCCTCGGTGAGGCGATCGGTGTAGCGAATGGCAAGGTATTGCGACCCGCGGTCGGAGTGGTGGATGAGGCCGCTGCCCTTGACCGGCCGACGGTCGTGGAGCGCCTGTTCCAAGGCGTCGAGGACGAAGCCGGCGTGTGCCGTGCGCGACACCCGCCAGCCGACGATGCGACGGGCAAAGGTATCGATGACGAAGGCCACGTAGACGAAGCTCTGCCATGTGGCCACGTACGTGAAATCCGCCACCCACAAGGCATTCGGGCGGGGCGCCTGGAATTGGCGGTTCACTCGGTCGAGCGGGCATGGCGCCGCCCGGTCGCTGATCGTGGTGCGCACCGCCTTGCCCCGTGTCGCGCCCTTCAGGCCCATTTGGCGCATCAGCCGGGCCACCGTGCAGCGTGCCACGTCGATGCCTTCCCGCCCCAACTGCCGCCACACTTTCCTCACCCCATAGACCTGGAAGTTTTCATTCCAGACCCGTCGGATAGCCAAACTCAGCTCCGCGTCGCTTCGCGAGCGGGCCGGCGCCTTGGCCGGATCGGCCGTCCGGGCGGCATGGGCGCGGTAGGTCGACGGGGCGATCGGCAGGACCTTGCAGATCGGCTCGACCCCGTGGACGGCGCGGTGCGCGTCGATGAAGGCGATCATTTCTTGAACGGGCGGTCGAGCTCCGCCTGAGCAAAATACGCCGACGCCTTGCGCAGAATCTCGTTCGCCTGGCGCAGTTCGCGATTCTCACGCTCCAGCGCCTTGATCCGCTCCTGCTCGTCCGTCGTTGGCCCCGGCCGCTTGCCCTGGTCACGCTCGGCCTGCCGGACCCAGCCCCGCAGCGTCTCCGCCGTGCAGCCGATCTTCGCCGCGATCGAGCCGATCGCCGCCCACTGCGAGGCGTGATCCCCCTCGTGCTCGAACACCATTCGAACCGCGCGCTCGCGCACTTCAGGGGCGTATTTGGGTGATGCTTGCTTCGCCATGATGACCCCAGTCTCTCAAGAAACGGGGCCTCCAGAAAACCCGGCGCGGTTCACTTACCGGCGATCCTGGAGGCGTACGCCGAGGCGGACCCGAAACGCCGACAGCCCGCCTCGTTGGAGGCGGGCTGTCAAGCATGGTTGGTTGCGGGGGCAGGATTTGAACCTGCGGCCTTCAGGTTATGAGCCTGACGAGCTACCGGGCTGCTCCACCCCGCGGATGTGTGGTAGATGGAGGTGGAGTTTGTGGAGAAGGATTGCGGAGCGCTGGTTTGGCGTCTCCTGTGCCTGAGCGACCTGGCGGCGACCTACTCTCCCACGTCTTAAGACGCAGTACCATCGGCGCAGAGGCTTTTCACGGCCGAGTTCGGGATGGGATCGGGTGTTTGACACCTCGCCATGACCACCAGGTCACCGAGGCACAAGACCGACGCCCGCTGCATTGTCCACCGACCTATGATCGGGGGTCATGCTGCGATCCGGAACGCTTCGCAATCTGTCGTGCAAGTGACGAGGGTGTGTATCGAACAGCGGCTTCTGCGTCAAGCAGGCTTGCTGCTGCGCATGGCGCGGTTGTGTGGGGTCGAGATCAAGCCGATCGAGCGATTAGTAAGGCTTAGCTTCGAGCATCACTGCCCGTCCACATGCCTCCTATCGACGTGATGGTCTGTCACGGCTCTCAAGGGAGCTCTTGTTTAGAGGTGGGTTTCCCGCTTAGATGCTTTCAGCGGTTATCCCGTCCATACTTAGCTACCCGGCCATGCCACTGGCGTGACAACCGGTGCACCAGAGGTATGTCCATCCCGGTCCTCTCGTACTAGGGACAGATCCTCGCAAAACTCCTACACCCACGGCAGATAGGGACCGAACTGTCTCACGACGTTCTAAACCCAGCTCACGTACCACTTTAATCGGCGAACAGCCGAACCCTTGGGACCTGCTCCAGCCCCAGGATGTGATGAGCCGACATCGAGGTGCCAAACGACTCCGTCGATATGGACTCTTGGGAGTCATCAGCCTGTTATCCCCGGCGTACCTTTTATCCGTTGAGCGATGGCCCGTCCACGTGGAGCCACCGGATCACTATGGCCGACTTTCGTCTCTGCTCGACTTGTCAGTCTTGCAGTCAGGCGGGCTTATGCCATTGCACTCGACGAGCGATTTCCGACCGCTCTGAGCCCACCATCGCGCGCCTCCGTTACACTTTGGGAGGCGACCGCCCCAGTCAAACTAC